>NZ_JAXAVV010000079.1:0-904 GCF_033949925.1 Lentzea kristufekii | reverse complement strand
GCCATGGGCGCCGCCAGCCTCCTCGAACAGGCGGGCCACCGCGACGTCGCCGTACTCACCGGCGGACCTCAGGACTGGGCCGACGCGACCGGCGGACGCCTGGAGAGCGGCCGGTGAGTCTCCAACTCGGCCTGCGCGCCAACCTCGCCCAGTTCAGCCTGCTCGTCGCGGTCAACGCACTGGTCGGCGGCGTGCTCGGGCAGGAACGCGCGGTGCTGCCACTGCTGGCCAAGGACGAGTTCGGCCTCACCGGCTACACCTTCGTGCTCACCTACGTGATCGCCTTCGGTCTGACCAAGGCCGCCACCAACTACTTCGCGGGCACCTGGTCCGACCGCTTCGGCCGCCGCCCGGTGCTGCTGGCCGGCTGGCTCGCCGCGATCCCCGTACCGCTGATGCTGATCTGGGCGCCGTCGTGGGGCTGGGTGATCGCGGCGAACGTGCTGCTCGGCGTCAACCAGGGCCTGACCTGGTCCACCACCGTGATCATGAAGATCGACCTGGCCGGACCGTCCCGCCGCGGCCTCGCGATGGGCCTCAACGAAGCCGCCGGCTACATCGCCGTCGCGGTCACCGCGCTCGCCACCGGCTACCTCGCCGCCCACTACGGGCTACGCCCGGCACCGTTCCTGCTCGGACTGTCCTATGTGGTCCTCGGGATCGGACTGACCGTCTTCGCCGTGCGGGAGACCCGAGAACACGCACGGCTTGAAGCGACACAGCACCCCGCTGCTGCGGAGGGCATGCCGAGTGACCGGGAGATCTTCACCCGCACGAGCCTGCGGGAGCCCGCGCTGTCGGCGGCGAGCCAGGCCGGGATGGTGAACAACCTCAACGACGGCCTGGCGTGGGGCCTGTTCCCGATCCTGTTCGCCACCGCCGGCCTGTCGGTCGCCAAGATCGG
>NZ_JAXAVV010000078.1:0-927 GCF_033949925.1 Lentzea kristufekii | reverse complement strand
ACCCACTTCGCGTCCGGCACCGACGCGGTGAACTCGCGGTTGAGCACGTTCTCGGCGGTCGTGCCGGTCTGCCCGAGCCAGGACCGATACCGGCGTGGCCGCCGGACCTTGCAGACCAGGCCGAGGACGTTCATCAGCGCGAGCACGGTCTTCTTGGCCACCTGCCGGCCTTGCCGGATCAACACGGCGTGAATCCGCCGATGCCCGTAACGGCCACGGGCGGCCTCGAACGCCTCGCGGATCGCGACCTTGAGCCCGGCGTGCCGGTCAGGCCGGTCGGACCGGGCCTGGTGGTAGAAGAACGTCGACCGGGCCAGCCCAGCGACCGCCAGCAGCACCGGCAGCGGATAGTCGGCCTTGAGGGCGGCGATGACCTGGGTTCTCACCCTCGCCCCTGCTCCCTCAAGGCCCGCAATTTTTTCAGGTAGGCGTTCTCCGCCGACAACCGCAGGTTCTCCGCCCGCAGGCGTTCCAGCTCACTGTCCCCGGAGGTCTCCGCGGGCTTCACAGGCCGGCCTTTCGGCTTGGGCCGCAACGCGTCCTCACCGTCACGCCGATACACCCGCGCCCAATTCTCGACCAGCTTGGGCGAGGACAGGTCGTACTCACGCGCCAACTCCAGCGCCGACGCCTCACCCGCCACGAACCGGCGCACAACCTCGAGCTTGAACTCGAACGTGAACGACCGCTTGCCCGGCTTCATCATCAGCGCTCCCGCGCCTCGCAGCCTCCAACGATCACGCAAGCGTCGCACCGCCGGCTCAGCCACCCCCAACCGGGTCGACACAGCATTCTCGCCATACCCGGCCTCGAACAACGCGACAGCAGCCTCCCGCTGCCGCTCACACAACGAACTTCCTGGATACACCACACCGCTCCCGGGAAATCGGAACTGAATTACCAGTCCAACTTCCGGGGAGCGGTTCA
>NZ_JAXAVV010000077.1:0-1022 GCF_033949925.1 Lentzea kristufekii | reverse complement strand
GGACTAGCCCGGCAACGGGAAGTACCCCGCCGACGGCGCGTAGTGGGCTGTGACCTGCGGATGCTCCACCACCGTCTGCTTGACGGCGAAGCCCGCCTCCGGGGTGAGCCGCAGCAGCCAGTCCGCGATCTCGTCGGGCAGCAGTGGCACCGCGGTCACGGCGTAGGGCACGGCGACCAGCGCCAGCCGATGAGGATCGCCGCCCAGCCGTGGCGCAGCCACACGCCGAGCCCGTACGAGAAGACCGCGCAGAGCGCGGCGGCGACACCGGCGACCACCCGGACGTAGGTCGCCTACGGTGTCGTCGCGACGACGATCCCGGCGGCGAGCAGACCCGTGACGAAGGTGGCCGATCCGACGACGACCGCCTGGGCGGCGATCACCCGCCGGGGCGTCTCACGGGCGCCGTAGCGGGCCGCGACGACGAGCACGATGACCAGCGCGATCACCAGTCCGGACAACGCCTTCTCGACGCCGCGCGCACCGCCCTCACCGAGCCATCGTGGCCGCGATCGCCACCGCGCACGACGGACACCTCGCCCTGGTCGCCCGGCCGGAAGGCGGGCTGCGCGTGTCCGTGACGCTGCCGGCAGCGAAGGTGCCGGTGCGCCGGACCGTCGTGCGCGACGGGCGGCAACTCGCGCTCTCGGTGAAGGAGTTCGCCGTGCTGGAAGCGCTGCTGCAGGCCGCCCCGGGCTTCTTGAGCGCCGAGGCCCTGCTGGAGCGGGTGTGGGACGGGCACGCCGATCCGTTCACCAACACCGTTGCCGTCACGGTGGGCCGGTTGCGCCGCAAGCTCGGTGAACCGCCGATCATCGAGACGACACCGGGAATCGGCTACCGGATCCGGGGAACGCACTAGTGGTGTGGCTCGGAAGGTTGCCGGGGGAATTCGCGGTCAGACGGGTGCATCGTAGTGCCGCCCCGCTGAGCGTGGATTACCTCGCCAACGTTCCGAGCCACACCGCTAGTAGAGCGTCGCGGCTTAGCTGTGCTGCGTTGAGTCGCGCACGGGGCTGGGC
>NZ_JAXAVV010000076.1:0-1125 GCF_033949925.1 Lentzea kristufekii | reverse complement strand
TGGGATTGGCCCGTTTTGACGGACAGGGTCGATGAGGTGTGATCACGCTACCTGATCGACTGGTTGGTATCGGGTCGATTCGTAGGCTGCGGGGCTGAGGTAGCCGAGGCTCGAATGCCGGCGGCGGGTGTTGTACCAGCCCTCGATGTATTCGAAGATTGCCTTGTGTGCCTTGGTTTTCGTCGGCCAGGGCTGGCGGTCGAGCAGCTCGGTTTTGATGGTGGCGAAGAACGATTCGGCGACCGCGTTGTCCCAGCATTGGCCCTTGCGGCCGACCGAGAGCCGCACGCCGGCGTCAGCCGCCGCGCGGGCGTACTGACCAGAGGTGTACTGACAACCCCTGTCGGAGTGGAAGATCACTCCGGGATCGGGGCGTCGCTGGGCGACGGCGTTGCGCAGCGCCTGCTCGACCAGGTCGGTGCGCAGGTGGTCGGCGGTGGCCCAGCCGACGACCTTCCGGGATCCGAGGTCGATCACGGTCGCGAGGTACATCCACCCTTCCCAGGTGTTGATGTAGGTGATGTCCCCGCACCACCTGCTGTTGATATCCCTTGCGCTGCAGGAGAAATCTCGCTTGATCAGATCATCCGCAGTGGTCGCGGCCGGATCCGGGATGGTGGTGGTGCGCCACCGTTTCGGTGCCCGACCGGCTCGGCCGGCCTTGCGCAGGAGCCGGGCGACGCGCTTGCGGGAGTGCCGATGCCCCTGGTCGGCGAGTTCGGCGTGGATCCGCGGCGTCCCGTAGGTTCCTTTCGACTCGTCGTGCACCTCGATGATCTTCTCGGTCAGCGCGGCGTCGGCTCGCTCACGCGCGGACGGGCCCGCGGCGCGGCGGGCGTAGTAGGCGGCACGGGAGACCTGGAGCAGTTCGCACGCACGCTTGACGTTGCCGCTGCCGACCTTCTCCGCCTCGATGAACGGGTGGACGTTCACCGGGTCTCCTTGGCGAAGAAAGCTGTGGCCCGTTTGAGGATCTCCACGTCCTCGCGCAGCCTCCGGTTCTCCCGCCGCAGGGCAGCGAGCTCGGCCTTCTCGTCGCTGCTCAGGCCGCCGTCATCGCGGGTCCCGGCGTCGCGCTCGGCCTGGCGGACCCACTCGCGCACGGCGGTCTCGGTCAGGTCGAAG
>NZ_JAXAVV010000075.1:0-1134 GCF_033949925.1 Lentzea kristufekii | reverse complement strand
CTAGTGTCCTGAGTCGTTAGTTCGTGTGCAGGCGTAGGGTTCGGTGGCATGCCGAACCCGAAGCTGCCTGAGTTGGTGCTGTCCGACGACGAGGCGAGCGTGTTGCGGGGCTGGACGCGGCGCCGGAAGACGGCGCAGGCGTTGGCGTTGCGGGCGCGGATCGTGTTGCGGTGCGCCGAAGGTGGCTCGAACAGTGAGATCGCGGCGGAGCTGGCGGTCCAGCGGGCGACGGTGGCGAAATGGCGGTCGCGGTTCGTGGCCGATCGGCTGGATGGGTTGCTCGACGAGGCGCGTCCTGGGCGGCCGCGCACGATCTCCGATGATCAGGTCGAGGCGGTGATCACCGCGACGCTGGAGTCGACGCCTGCGAACGCGACGCACTGGTCGACCCGGTCGATGGCGGCGGAGTCGGGGTTGACGCAGACCGCGGTGACGCGGATCTGGAACGCGTTCGGTCTGCAGCCGCATCGCCGTGAGGCGTGGAAGTTGTCCAAGGATCCGTTGTTCGTGGACAAGGTCAAGGACGTGGTCGGGCTCTACCTCGCGCCGCCGGAGCGGGCGGTGGTGTTGTGCGTGGACGAGAAGTCTCAGATCCAGGCACTCAACCGCACCGCTCCGATCCTGCCGATGCTGCCCGGCACACCGCAGCGCGCCACGCACGACTACACCAGGCACGGCACCTCGAGTCTGTATGCGGCACTGGACATCACCACTGGCAAGGTCATCGGCCGCCTGCACGCGCGGCATCGTGCGATCGAGTTCAAGAAGTTCTTGATCGCGATCGACAAAGAGGTTCCCGCGGATCTGGCCGTGCATCTGGTGATGGACAACGTCTCGACGCACAAGACCCCGGTGATCAAACGCTGGCTGGCCGCGCACCCGCGCTTCGCCGTGCACTTCACGCCGACGTCGAGTTCCTGGCTCAACCTCGTCGAACGCTGGTTCTCCGAGTTGACGACCAAGAAACTCCAACGTGGAAGCCACACCAGCGTCCGCGCGCTCAACCGTGACATCCGCGCATGGATCGAGACCTGGAACGACGACCCACGGCCCTACGTCTGGACCAAGACCGCCGCCCAGATCCTCGACTCCATCGCACGCTACTGCACACGAATTAATAACTCAGGACACTAG
>NZ_JAXAVV010000074.1:0-1459 GCF_033949925.1 Lentzea kristufekii | reverse complement strand
CAATGCCGGTCGGTTAGGTGGTCTTGGCTGGTCTGCGGCGGTGTCCAGTCAGGGTGGGCGGGGCGATGGAGATCGTTGAGGTCGGTGGCCTGCTGGCCCTGTGTTGCTGTCCGTGCTCTGCCCGTTTGACGGGGAAGTTGCTCATTTTCCTTTTGACCACACGGGGATAGCTCCGGTCCCGGCGCTGCGGGTTGATCCCGGCGATAACGTCCGCCAGCAGTGTTCGGTAGTGATCATCGTTGTGGCGCAGGGGGAAAAGACTCCGGCCGCCAGATCCGGGACCGGAGAACGCGCACGGTGTTCTTGTGGGAGATCCGGTCAGGGTCCAGCAGGGCCTGATCGGCGGCGTCCACCTGCACGCACATCGTGGCGTAGTGCACCGCCAGATGCGCCCAGAACTCCTGACGCACCCCTTCGGGCGACTTCGACCGGAAGATCTTCTCCTCGTTGAGCTGGACACTCTTGACCTGCTTGAAGAATCCCTCGACATCCCATCGCTGGTGATAGACGGCGGCGAGTTCCGCCGCAGGAGCCCGCACCGGATCCAGGACCGTGGTCACCAGCCGGTAGACCTCCTGCGAGCCAGGCAGCGAGTACTCGATCGCCCGAAGCCGGAACGGCCGCTGTCCGGAGGACTTCGGCGGGGTGATCTCGGCGATGAAAGACCCATCGCCAAGATACTGCGAGGGAACCAGAATCAGATTCGCCGACACTCTCCACGCCAGGTCCGCGCCCGTGGCCGCCGCTGCCAGCCAGCGGCGGAAGGAGTAGACATGCCGGTCCGCCAGCAGCAGCATGCCCGGCCGCAGCGAGGGGAACATCTCCTCGATCAGCATCGCCTCCCCGGCGGCATAGGCGTCCATCCGGGCGTCGAAGACCGCGTGCGTGCCCAGCTCGACCAGACACGCCGCCTGGATCTGCGGATACGCTGTTCTGCCCTCGCCACGGCCGGAACCCGGGCGGCCGAACTCGCGTTCGTTGTCCTCGGTGTCGGGCACGGTGAAGGTGGTCCCGTCCACCGCGGCCAGCAACCACTCCCGATACCAGGAGCCCTGTGTTTCCTGTCGCGCCAAGGGTTTCATCACCGCCCGCGCCACGGTTTCCATCGGGCCCGCTCCCAGCCGGCGGCGGGCGTCCCCGATCGAGCCGGTCGTGGGCACCCGGTAACCCCGCCCGCCACGACCGAACACCGACATCAGGATCGCCATCGCCGAACGGTAGGACTCGTGCGGAAACAGGCACAGCACCAGCGTGAAGTAGAAGACCAGCCTGGCCGGCAACGCCCGCGTCCGCTGCTCCCGCCGCCAGTACTGATCGATCACCCGATCGACCAACTCCACCGGAAACGTCCTGGTCAGCACACCGACAGCAGCCTGATCGGCCAAACTCGGCCGCCCACCCACCTCAAGATCCACAACCGCAGGCTATCGACCACCCACGAACTAACCGACCGGCATTG
>NZ_JAXAVV010000073.1:0-1612 GCF_033949925.1 Lentzea kristufekii | reverse complement strand
CCTTGTCAGTTCCACCTCCGGCAAGTGCGTCGACGTGCCCGGCCGGGTCCAGACCAACGGCACTGGATTGATCGTCTGGGCCTGTCACGGCGCTGCCAACCAGCAGTGGACTCGGACAGCGGCCGGCGAACTGCGCATCTACAACAACGCCAAATGCATGGACGCCAACACTTCCGGTCAGGGCACGCGAGTGACCATCGACGCCTGCAACGGCGGTGACAGTCAGAAGTGGACGGTCACCGCCGACGGCACGGTCACGAACGCGATGTCAGAACGGTGCCTCGACGCCGGTGGCACCGCCGACAACACAGCCGTCGTGGTGAACACCTGCAACGGTGCCTCCAGCCAGAGCTGGACCAAACGTTCCTGAACGTGGAAGGAGCTCCGTCATGACCGGAATCTCTCGCCGCAGCCTGCTGATCGGTGCGGCAGGCGGGGCGGGTGCACTCGCACTGGGCTCGGCCCCCGCTGCCTCCGCGGCGACGTTCGTCAAGGGCGCGGACATCAGCTGGATGCCGCAGATGGAAGCCAACGGCTACTACTGGCTCAACAGGTCCGGTCAGCGACAGGACCTGTTCACCATTCTCAAGAGCTACGGCATCACCGCGATCAGCCTGCGGACCTGGGTGAACCCCTCCAACAGCCCCGCCAACGGACACTGCAGCATCCAGGAAACCGTGCGCATGGCCCAGCGCTGCCGCGACGCCGGCATGCAGGTGCTGCTCGGGTTCCACTTCGGCGACACGTGGAACTCCGTCGGCGTGCAAAAACCGCCTAAAGCCTGGGCGAACATGAGCTACCCGCAGATGCGCGACGCCCTGCGCCGCTACGTCGACGACTCACTCACGCTTCTCAAGGCCGGCGGCGTCACACCGGGCTGGGTGAAGATCGGCAACGAGCAGAACAGCGGTATCTGCTCCCCCGTTGGCAGCGTCAGCAAGCCCTCGCAGATGACCGGCCTGCTCAACGGCGCCTACGACGTGTCGAAACAGGTCTTCCCCACCACCCCGGTCATGGTCCACCTCGCCCAGCCGCAGAAGATGGACAGCATCCAGCGGTTTTTCAACGCCTATCGCGGCAACGGCGGCAAGTGGGACATCACCGGCCTGTCGTCCTACGCCCAGGGCAGCAACGTGCAGCCGATCATCGGCAACATGCGGACCATCCAGTCCACCTACGGCAAGCCGATCATGCACGTCGAGTACGGAGGGCCGCGCGGCAACGCGGGTCAGGTCCGTGACGGGCTGCGGCAGTTCATCAGCGGCACCAAGGCCTTCGGCGGGCTCGGCACATTCTTCTGGGAGCCGGAGGGCTACTCGCCGTTCACCGGCTACGACATGACCGCCTGGGAGAGCAACCGGCGCCCTACCGCCGCCATGGACGGATTCCTCAACGTGTGACAGCAAATCCGCGTCTCACTCATGCGCAGTTTCACCGTGGCGCCAGGCAACTGCGACGTCACGGTGGAACTCGGCAGCACGGCAACGGCATGAGCACTCCACCGCAACCGAACATCCACGTGCGCTGAACCCGGCAGCGGGTCGGCGACATCGAGCCGGTCCGCCTGACCGCGACCAGATCTCCCGCCGCCCGTTTCGCACACATCCCTTCT
>NZ_JAXAVV010000072.1:0-1856 GCF_033949925.1 Lentzea kristufekii | reverse complement strand
GGATGGGTAGGGGAGCGTCGTGTAGCGGTTGAAGCGGCGGAGTAATCCAGCCGTGGACGCTATGCGAGTGAGAATGCAGGCATGAGTAGCGAAAGACGAGTGAGAAACTCGTCCGCCGGATGACCAAGGGTTCCTGGGCCAGGCTAATCCGCCCAGGGTAAGTCGGGACCTAAGGCGAGGCCGACAGGCGTAGTCGATGGACAACGGGTTGATATTCCCGTACCCGTGTGAACGCGCCCATGATGAACCTTGTGATACTAACCGCCCAAAGCACCTCCTGAAAGCCTTCGGGCCGATGGGGACTGTGGAGCGCGGGACCTGAACTTGTAGTAGTCAAGCGATGGGGTGACGCAGGAGGGTAGCTCCGCCAGTGAGTGGTAGTACTGGTGCAAGCGTGTAGGGCGAGTTGTAGGCAAATCCGCAACTCATTAAGCCTGAGACGTGATGCGTAGCCGATTGAGGCGAAGTAGAGTGATCCCATGCTGCCGAGAAAAGCCTCTAGCGAGCTTTCACGCGGCCCGTACCCCAAACCGACACAGGTGGTCAGGTAGAGAATACCAAGGCGATCGGGCGAACTGTGGTTAAGGAACTCGGCAAAATGCCCCCGTAACTTCGGGAGAAGGGGGGCCGTAGCGCTTGAAGCCTCTTGCAGGCTAGGGCGAGACGGCCGCAGAGACCAGCGAGAAGCGACTGTTTACTAAAAACACAGGTCCATGCGAAGTCGCAAGACGATGTATATGGACTGACGCCTGCCCGGTGCTGGAACGTTAAGGGGACCGGTTAGTCCGCAAGGGCGAAGCTGAGAACTTAAGCGCCAGTAAACGGCGGTGGTAACTATAACCATCCTAAGGTAGCGAAATTCCTTGTCGGGTAAGTTCCGACCTGCACGAATGGCGTAACGACTTCTCGACTGTCTCAACCGCAGGCCCGGCGAAATTGCATTACGAGTAAAGATGCTCGTTACGCGCGGCAGGACGGAAAGACCCCGGGACCTTTACTATAGCTTGGTATTGGTGTTCGATTCGGCTTGTGTAGGATAGGTGGGAGACTGTGAAGCGGCCACGCCAGTGGTTGTGGAGTCATCGTTGAAATACCACTCTGGTCGTATTGGATGTCTAACCTCGGTCCGTGATCCGGATCAGGGACAGTGCCTGGTGGGTAGTTTAACTGGGGCGGTTGCCTCCCAAAGAGTAACGGAGGCGCTCAAAGGTTCCCTCAGCCTGGTTGGCAATCAGGTGTTGAGTGCAAGTGCACAAGGGAGCTTGACTGTGAGACTGACGGGTCGAGCAGGGACGAAAGTCGGAACTAGTGATCCGGCCATGGCTTGTGGAAGCGTGGTCGCTCAACGGATAAAAGGTACCCCGGGGATAACAGGCTGATCTTCCCCAAGAGTCCATATCGACGGGATGGTTTGGCACCTCGATGTCGGCTCGTCGCATCCTGGGGCTGGAGTAGGTCCCAAGGGTTGGGCTGTTCGCCCATTAAAGCGGTACGCGAGCTGGGTTTAGAACGTCGTGAGACAGTTCGGTCCCTATCCGCCGCGCGCGTAGGATACTTGAGGAAGGCTGTCCCTAGTACGAGAGGACCGGGACGGACGGACCGCTGGTGTGCCAGTTGTTCTGCCAAGAGCATTGCTGGTTGGCTACGTTCGGAAGGGATAACCGCTGAAGGCATCTAAGCGGGAAGCTCGTTCCAAGATGAGGTATCCCACTCTTCGTGAGTTAAGGCCCCCAGCTAGACCACTGGGTTGATAGGCCAGAGGTGGAAGACCGGTAACGGTTGGAGCTGACTGGTACTAATAGGCCGAGGACTTGTTACAAAGACGCTACGCATCCACTGTGCGGTTCTGGAAGAAC
>NZ_JAXAVV010000071.1:0-1879 GCF_033949925.1 Lentzea kristufekii | reverse complement strand
CGAGCGGCATTCCGATCGCCGCAGGTACATCTCCATAGAGTTTCGGTGATCATAGCGTTGGGGAAACACCCGGTCCCATTCCGAACCCGGTAGTTAAGCCCTTCTGCGCCGATGGTACTGCACTGGTTACGGTGTGGGAGAGTAGGTCGTCGCCGAACATTATTTCCAAAAGACCCCTGAGGGTCGAGCACTTCGGTGCTCCCCTCAGGGGTCTTTTGCGTGCCCGGATTCTCGCTTGCGTCCTCTGATCTGATGGACCCATGGACGCCGTCGTGCACGCCACGCTGGACTCGTTCGACGCAGCCACCCACGATCGGCTGACAGCCGATCCGGTGCGAAACACCGTGGCGCTCACCTCGCTTGACCGCATCCGCCGCTCGCCGGCCACCGAACAACCGCCGATCCTGATCACCTTCCACGAGAACGGCGAAGTGATCGGCTCCCTGGTCCGAACACCACCCTGGCCGTTCCAAGCGGCAGACCTCCCCCTCCCCGCGGTGGAGTTGGCGGCCACTGTCGCCGCCAAGATCGACCCGGACGCTCCCGGCGTGACAGGCCCGCGCGAAAGATCAGAGGCCTTCGCCACAGCAACAGGCAAGAACTACACGGAATCCCTGTCCACCAGGCAGTACCGCCTGACCACCCTCGCCCCGCCGTCGGTCGGCGGTACCAGCCGCATGGCCACCGAGGACGACGTGGAACTCCTCGGCGGCTGGCGTGCAGCCTTCCTCAGGGAGGCCGTTCCCGAGGCGCCGGCCACCCCGACGACCGAAGCCATGCGCACCTCGCTGCGTCTCGGCCAGGGCCACGCCCTCTGGGTGATCGACGGCGCACCGGTCGCCTGGGCCGTGGCGAGTCGCCCGCAGGCCGGCATGACGAGGATCGGCCCGGTCTACACCCCGCCCGAGCACCGAAGGCACGGCTACGGCGCCGCGGTCAGCGCGGTAGCCACCCGGTGGGCACTGGACCAGGGCGCCACCGACGTCCTGCTCTTCGCGGACCTGACCAACCCGACCTCGAACTCGATCTACCAACGCATCGGCTACGAACCACTCGACGACTGGGCGGAGTTCTGGTGGAAGCACTGAGCCACAACAACATCCACGACTTCCTCGCCGCAGCAGGCGACTTCCTCGACGCCGACCCCGTGAACAACAGCGTGCACCTGACCAGCGTGGACGCCGCGGTACAGGGACGCAGGACACCGTCAGCGTTGATCTCGTTGCACGACAACGGAACCGTGGTCGGCGCGGTGACCCAGATGGAGGGTCGTCCGCTGCACGTCGCCGCGATGCCACCGGCCGCGGCTCCGCTCGTCGTCGCAGCGCTCGGAGACCGCGAGATCAACGAGGTCACCGGAACGCAGGAGCGGGTCGACGCCTTCCGCACGCTCTGGCGGGAGGGTGGCAAGGAGCTCTACGCCCTGCGGCTCTACCGGCTGGAGGACCTGGTGGTGCCGGACGTCCTCGGTGAGTCGAGGCCGGCCACGCCCGCCGACGATGACCTGATCACCGACTGGTGGACCGCTTTCGCGGCCGAACTGGACGGCCTCCCGCGAGCCGAGGCCGAGAAGAGGGCGGCGGACAGCCGGTGGATGCCGGCCGGGCACGTCGTGTGGCAGGTCGACGGCGTCCCGGTGTCGTGGGCGGCGAGCACCGCCCCGATCGCAGGGGTGTCCAGGGTCGGGCCCGTCTACACGCCTCCCGAACACCGTCGTCACGGCTACGCGGCCGCTGCCACCGCGGCGGTCAGCCAGTGGGCGTACGGCGAGGGCGTCGACCACGTCGTGCTCACCGCGGACCTCGCCAACTCCACGGCGAACTCCGTCTACCAGGGCATAGGCTTCCGCGCCGTCTCCGACTGGTCCGAGTACAGCTGG
>NZ_JAXAVV010000070.1:0-1902 GCF_033949925.1 Lentzea kristufekii | reverse complement strand
TGCCGGACGTGGCGTTGTTCGAGCTGGTGGCGTTGCCGCCATCGCCCGAATTACCGCCGTTGCCACCGTTCACGACCGAGTTCACGACGTCACCGAGGAGACCATTGCCCACGGTGTCGGCGCTTGCCATCGCCGTTCCGAACAGGAGGAATCCTCCCGAGAACGCTGCGGCCAGCAAGCCGCGTCGCACAGAGTTGTGCATTGTCGAACCTTCCCGTCAATCAAGCTTGGTGATCTGGTCGGCTTGGTTGGCAGGACTGGTCAACTGGGATGATTGCGGCCGTAGTAGTAGCACCACGACCCGTGCACCTGGTGGTCCCGGCTCACGACGAGCGGCTCGCTGTGCGGGCGAACTCCCGATCCCGCCGGGAGGTCTGACACGGCCGTGCTCGCCGATCCGTTCGACGACACCGAACCTGTCGTACCGGGTAGAGCGGACGGCACCTCAGGCGACTGCTTCTGGGGCGCCTCGATCGGTGGCGCCACGTCAGGTGCGTACATCTGTTGCTGTCGCGATGTTGTTGCCACCGCGACTCGGTCGGGCAGCGCCGCAGCGTGAATGTCCGGCACGGGCAGCGCGGTGACCGGCGGCGGGACGTCGGCCTGATCAGATGGCTGCGCCACCAGTGGTTCCACGATCCGCGGTACCACCGGCACGTCCTGCACCGTGCGCGCCACAGGGGCGAGCAACGGCGCCGTCACGGGTTGGAGTGGCTCCAACGCCGGACTCAGGGCCTGCACGACGGTGTCCACGGTCGGTGCCAGCACCGGGTCGGTCACCTCGGTGACGTTGCGCGTGACCGGCGCGAGTGCGTCGGTCACGGGGGCGACGAGAGTGGTGACCCCGTCCAGCAGGCCGGGTGAGTCACCCTCGCCGGCGTTCGCCACTCCGGCGGACAGGAGCCCGAATCCGATCAGGAAACCAGCCACACCGAGTGTCCGCCGCAGTGCCGTGGAGCATGTCGACTTCATGTAATCACCCCCTTTCGACGAATCAGCACCTGTACATCCGTGTATTCGACACCCCACGGACACCGGTTCACTCGAAAGTGGAAGCAATTCAGTTTGCGCAGTTCACGCGCACAAACCAATTCGAAACATGAATTCGCGATTACTTTGCGACACAGGATCGCGCACATCACGTCAACGCGCAGTGATCGACATCGCGGATCAGACCAACGGGCCGCGTCCCTGTGCGTCCGGTTCTGAAAGCGGACGCACAGGGACGTGCGTGGCGCCGTCCCGAGCCGGCTGAACCGCATCTGGCGGATCCGCGCGCTGTACATCCGCGCGGCGCGGTGGTTCCGGATCGGCCGCACCGCTCGATCCACCTGATGGAGTGACTGGCGGCCGCGGTCAGCAGGTACCTGAACGGACGCAATCCGGCCCGGCCGGCATCCCGAATCCCTGGACGTGACCGATCACATCCTCGTCATCGGCTACGGCGACACGGGGCGCGGCGCCATCAACTCGGTGCTGGCCTCGCAGCCGGACGCCCTGCTGACCGTGCTGGACACCGACTACCTCGCCGTCGCCGAGGCTGCGGCCAACGGCGCCACCGCCGTCCTCGGGGACGGGCGGGACAGATGCGCGCTGGACGAAGCCTCCGCCGACATCGCCGATCGCGTCGTCGTCACGGTCCCGGACGACCTCAACGCCTACCTGATCACCAGGTCGGTGCGGGCGGCGAACCCGGACACCGTGATCGTGGTGGTCATCCGCGAACCGGAGAACCACGCGCTGTTCCTGTCCTCCTACGCGACGTCCGTCCACATCAGACTCACTGACGAGGAGACGTGAAAAACTCCGGGAACCGCACGCAAAGCGCGGTTCCCGGAGTCGCGGTACTGCTTTCCCTGGAGATGTCAGGCGGGCAGCAGCACCGAGTCGATGAGGTAGACG